>NZ_JAHBOH010000003.1:0-1653 GCF_018531375.1 Cellulomonas fulva
GATGCGCGTCTGTTCCTTGAGAACTCAACAGTGTGCCAAGTAGTCGATGCCATATGGCCTGTCCCGTGTTGCGGGGTGGGTTGATGGTTGAGATGGAGGCCTGGTGCCCACCCCGTGGGTGGCTGGGTCTTTTATTGAAGCCGAATCTGATTGGACCTTCGGGTCTGTTCGTTGTGTTTGTTGCTGGCCTGCTTCGGTGGGTTGGTGGCGTTGGAACATTGACGGAGAGTTTGATTCTGGCTCAGGACGAACGCTGGCGGCGTGCTTAACACATGCAAGTCGAACGGTGAAGCCCAGCTTGCTGGGTGGATCAGTGGCGAACGGGTGAGTAACACGTGAGCAACCTGCCCCTGACTCTGGGATAAGCCTTGGAAACGAGGTCTAATACCGGATATGACGTCCCCATGCATGTGGGGGTGTGGAAAGAATTTCGGTCAGGGATGGGCTCGCGGCCTATCAGCTTGTTGGTGGGGTGATGGCCTACCAAGGCGACGACGGGTAGCCGGCCTGAGAGGGCGACCGGCCACACTGGGACTGAGACACGGCCCAGACTCCTACGGGAGGCAGCAGTGGGGAATATTGCACAATGGGCGCAAGCCTGATGCAGCGACGCCGCGTGAGGGATGACGGCCTTCGGGTTGTAAACCTCTTTCAGCAGGGAAGAAGCGCAAGTGACGGTACCTGCAGAAGAAGCGCCGGCTAACTACGTGCCAGCAGCCGCGGTGATACGTAGGGCGCAAGCGTTGTCCGGAATTATTGGGCGTAAAGAGCTCGTAGGCGGTCAGTCGCGTCTGCTGTGAAAACTCGAGGCTCAACCTCGGGCTTGCAGTGGGTACGGGCTGACTAGAGTGCGGTAGGGGTGACTGGAATTCCTGGTGTAGCGGTGGAATGCGCAGATATCAGGAGGAACACCGATGGCGAAGGCAGGTCACTGGGCCGCAACTGACGCTGAGGAGCGAAAGCATGGGGAGCGAACAGGATTAGATACCCTGGTAGTCCATGCCGTAAACGTTGGGCACTAGGTGTGGGGTCCATTCCACGGATTCCGTGCCGCAGCTAACGCATTAAGTGCCCCGCCTGGGGAGTACGGCCGCAAGGCTAAAACTCAAAGAAATTGACGGGGGCCCGCACAAGCGGCGGAGCATGCGGATTAATTCGATGCAACGCGAAGAACCTTACCAAGGCTTGACATACACCGGAAAAGTGCAGAGATGTGCTCCCCGCAAGGTCGGTGTACAGGTGGTGCATGGTTGTCGTCAGCTCGTGTCGTGAGATGTTGGGTTAAGTCCCGCAACGAGCGCAACCCTCGTCCCATGTTGCCAGCGGGTTATGCCGGGGACTCATGGGAGACTGCCGGGGTCAACTCGGAGGAAGGTGGGGATGACGTCAAATCATCATGCCCCTTATGTCTTGGGCTTCACGCATGCTACAATGGCCGGTACAAAGGGCTGCGATACCGTAAGGTGGAGCGAATCCCAAAAAGCCGGTCTCAGTTCGGATTGGGGTCTGCAACTCGACCCCATGAAGTCGGAGTCGCTAGTAATCGCAGATCAGCAACGCTGCGGTGAATACGTTCCCGGGCCTTGTACACACCGCCCGTCAAGTCACGAAAGTCGGTAACACCCGAAGCCGGTGGCCCAACCCTTGGGGGGG
>NZ_JAHBOH010000003.1:1751-5022 GCF_018531375.1 Cellulomonas fulva
GGCTGGGGGTGGCCTTCGGGTCGTCACTGTCTCGTGTACCGCTGGGAGTCGGCTGTTGTGGTCGGGTGCTGGTTGGCGCGGGTGGGTGTGGCGGTGCCGGTCGTTGCTTGAGAACTGCACAGTGGACGCGAGCATCTTTGAATGAAAGTCTTTGTGGTCAAGTTTATAAGGGCACAGGGTGGATGCCTTGGCACTAGGAGCCGAAGAAGGACGTTGTAGCCTGCGATAAGCCTCGGGGAGTTGGCAAACGAACCGTGATCCGAGGATCTCCGAATGGGGAAACCCCGCCACAGTCATGTGTGGTGACCCGCACCTGAATATATAGGGTGTGTGGAGGGAACGCCGGGAAGTGAAACATCTCAGTACCGGCAGGAAGAGATATTCCGTGAGTAGTGGCGAGCGAAAGCGGATCAGGCCAAACCGTATGCGTGTCAAAGCCGGCAGGCGTTGCGCATGCGGGGTTGTGGGACCTCTTGGTTGGGACTGCCGTTCCAGCAAGGAGTCAGAAAGTCGCGTCATAGTCGAAGGGCATTGAAAGGCCCGGCACAGAGGGTGGTACCCCCGTAGACGAAATGGCGTGGCCTCCTGAGAGGGATCCCAAGTAGCTCCGGGCCCGAGAAACCTGGAGTGAATCTGCACAGACCACTGTGTAAGCCTAAATACTACCTAGTGACCGATAGCGGACAAGTACCGTGAGGGAAAGGTGAAAAGTACCCCGGGAGGGGAGTGAAATAGTACCTGAAACCGTGTGCCTACAATCCGTCGGAGCCTCCCTAGCAGGGGTGACGGCGTGCCTTTTGAAGAATGAGCCTGCGAGTTAGTGGTACGTGGCGAGGTTAACCCGTGTGGGGAAGCCGTAGCGAAAGCGAGTCCGAATAGGGCGTCTGTAGTCGCGTGCTCTAGACCCGAAGCGAAGTGATCTAGCCATGGGCAGGTTGAAGCGCGGGTAAGACCGCGTGGAGGACCGAACCCACCTGGGTTGAAAACCGGGGGGATGACCTGTGGTTAGGGGTGAAAGGCCAATCAAACTTCGTGATAGCTGGTTCTCCCCGAAATGCATTTAGGTGCAGCGTCACGCGTTTCTTGCCGGAGGTAGAGCTACTGGATAGCCGATGGGCCCCACCAGGTTACTGACGTTAGCCAAACTCCGAATGCCGGTAAGCCAGAGCGTGGCAGTGAGACTGCGGGGGATAAGCTCCGTAGTCGAGAGGGAAACAGCCCAGACCACCAGCTAAGGCCCCTAAGCGTGTGCTAAGTGGGAAAGGATGTGGAGTTGCACAGACAACCAGGAGGTTGGCTTAGAAGCAGCCACCCTTGAAAGAGTGCGTAATAGCTCACTGGTCAAGTGATTCCGCGCCGACAATGTAGCGGGGCTCAAGCACACCGCCGAAGCTGTGGCATTCACACATCAGACAAGCCTTCGTGGTTCAGTCGTGTGGATGGGTAGGGGAGCGTCGTGTGGCGAGTGAAGTCGCGGGGTAACCCAGCGGTGGACGCCACACGAGTGAGAATGCAGGCATGAGTAGCGAATGACGGGTGAGAAACCCGTCCGCCGAATGACCAAGGGTTCCAGGGCCAGGCTAATCCGCCCTGGGTAAGTCGGGACCTAAGGCGAGGCCGACAGGCGTAGTCGATGGACAACGGGTTGATATTCCCGTACCGGCGAAGGACCGCCCATACCGAGCCCGGTGATGCTAACCGTCCGACCCTGTGCACCGTGGCCTTCGGGCCGCACCGCACAGGTGAGCACGGGACCCGAACCGGTAGTAGGTAAGCGTATTAACAGGGGTGACGCAGGAAGGTAGCCAAGCGTGGCGATGGTAGTCCACGTCCAAGGTCGTAGGGCGAGGTGTAGGCAAATCCGCACCTCACACAGCCTGAGAGCTGATGGTGACCGCATTAGCGGGAATCTGGTGATCCTATGCTGCCTAGAAAAGCCTCGACGCGAGGTCCTAGCCGCCCGTACCCCAAACCGACTCAGGTGGTCAGGTAGAGAATACCAAGGCGATCGAGCGAATCGTGGTTAAGGAACTCGGCAAAATGCCCCCGTAACTTCGGGAGAAGGGGGGCCTGAAGCGTGAACCGGCTTGCCCGGGGAGCGTGGAGGGCCGCAGAGACCAGGGAGAAGCGACTGTTTACTAAAAACACAGGTCCGTGCGAAGTCGCAAGACGATGTATACGGACTGACGCCTGCCCGGTGCTGGAAGGTTAAGAGGACGGGTCAGCCGCAAGGCGAAGCTCAGAATTTAAGCCCCAGTAAACGGCGGTGGTAACTATAACCATCCTAAGGTAGCGAAATTCCTTGTCGGGTAAGTTCCGACCTGCACGAATGGCGTAACGACTTCTCCGCTGTCTCAACCGCGAACTCGGCGAAATTGCACTACGAGTAAAGATGCTCGTTACGCGCAGCAGGACGGAAAGACCCCGGGACCTTTACTATAGCTTGGTATTGGTGTTCGGTGCGGCTTGTGTAGGATAGGTGGGAGACTGTGAAGCCGGCACGCCAGTGTCGGTGGAGTCAACGTTGAAATACCACTCTGGTCGCTCTGGACATCTAACCTCGGTCCGTGATCCGGACCAGGGACAGTGCCTGGTGGGTAGTTTAACTGGGGCGGTTGCCTCCTAAAATGTAACGGAGGCGCTCAAAGGTTCCCTCAGCCTGGTTGGCAATCAGGTGGCGAGTGCAAGTGCACAAGGGAGCTTGACTGTGAGACAGACATGTCGAGCAGGGACGAAAGTCGGAACTAGTGATCCGGCGGTGGCTTGTGGAAGCGCCGTCGCTCAACGGATAAAAGGTACCCCGGGGATAACAGGCTGATCTTGCCCAAGAGTCCATATCGACGGCATGGTTTGGCACCTCGATGTCGGCTCGTCGCATCCTGGGGCTGGAGTAGGTCCCAAGGGTTGGGCTGTTCGCCCATTAAAGCGGTACGCGAGCTGGGTTTAGAACGTCGTGAGACAGTTCGGTCCCTATCCGCTGCGCGCGCAGGAAACTTGAGAAGGGCTGTCCCTAGTACGAGAGGACCGGGACGGACGAACCTCTGGTGTGCCAGTTGTTCCGCCAGGAGCACGGCTGGTTGGCTACGTTCGGAACGGATAACCGCTGAAAGCATCTAAGCGGGAAGCCGGCTTCAAGATGAGGTTTCCACGCCCTTCGGGGCGAGAGGCTCCCAGCGAGAACACTGGGTCGATAGGCCGGATGTGGAAGGCAGGACTCAAGACTGCCGCAGCTGACCGGTACTAATCAGCCGACAACTTCACCACAATCATT